>NZ_JBHUXA010000002.1:494280-521551 GCF_042669725.1 Nocardia sp. NPDC057227
CCGGGGGGCCCCCCACCCCCACCCCAAACCCCGGGGCGGCGGCGGGGTCGCCCCCCCCCTGTCCCACCCCGCCGGGGGGGCACCGCTTTCGGGGTCCCCGCCGCTGTGCTTTTCCGGCCGTTTTGGGATTTACCCACGACATATGTAGACTGGACAACGGTGTGCGACTCGTTCGCACCCACCCCCAATCGTTCTACCGAAGACCGTTGGTCGTCGATTCCGTACGGAATCGGTCGAAGGTCCGGCCAGAGTGCCGGCGGCCCACGCAGGGAGAGCCGAGGTCGGGATTCCGTTCGCCGGGCAGTGTCCGGCACGGTGTTTCCTGTGCGCCCCGGAACGCTCTGCGTCCGGGGCGCTAATTCTTTCGCCGGCCCTTTCGTTCGGTGGTACGTCACGTACCGACCATCGAGAGAGGAGGCGAAGTATGGCGAATGCCGAGAAGATCACCGCGGTCGCGGAGATCACGGAGCAGTTCCGGAGCTCGACCGCCACCGTGATCACGGAATACCGTGGTCTTTCGGTCGGCAAGCTGACCGAGCTGCGCCGGGCCCTCGGTTCCGAGGCCACCTACTCCGTCGCCAAGAACACCCTGGTCAAGCGCGCCGCTGCGGAAGCGGGCGTGCAAGGCCTGGACGAGCTGTTCGTCGGCCCCACCGCCATCACCTTCGTCACCGGTGAGCCGGTCGAGGCGGCGAAGGCGCTGAAGGCGTTCGCGAAGGACAACAAGGCCCTCGTCATCAAGGGCGGGTACATGGACGGCGCGCCGCTGTCCGTGTCCGAGGTCGAGCGGATCGCCGACCTGGAGTCCCGCGAGGTGCTGCTGGCCAAGCTGGCAGGCGCGCTCAAGGGCAACCTGGCCAAGGCCGCCGGGCTCTTCGCCGCTCCCGCTTCGCAGGTGGCCCGCCTGGCCGCCGCGCTGGAGGAGAAGAAGCGCTCCGAAGAAGGCGCTGCGGGCGCTGCCGCACCCGCCGCGGCCGAGCCCGAGGCCGAGACCGCGGAGTGATCCGCCGGGTGGCTGCCACCCACGTCCACACCACATACTTCGAAAGGAACCACAATGGCCAACGTTGACGAGCTGCTCGAGACCTTCGGCAACATGACCCTGCTCGAGCTCTCCGACTTCGTGAAGAAGTTCGAGGAGAAGTTCGAGGTCACCGCCGCCGCCCCGATCGCCGTCGCGGGTGCCGCGGCTGCCGCCCCGGCCGAGGCCGAGGCCGAGCAGGACGAGTTCGACGTCGTCCTCGAGGGCGCGGGCGACAAGAAGATCCAGGTCATCAAGGTGGTCCGCGAGATCGTCTCCGGCCTGGGGCTGAAGGAGGCCAAGGACCTCGTCGAGAGCGCGCCGAAGGCCATCCTGGAGAAGGTCGACAAGGCTGCCGCCGAGGCCGCCAAGGAGAAGCTGGAAGGCGCCGGCGCCAAGGTGTCGGTCAAGTAAGACGGTCTTTTTCCGCCCCCAATCGGCGGAGGACACGCGAGCGGGTGGTTCCCCTGGAGGGAACCGCCCGTTCGGCTTTTTCGGCCTGTCCTGCGCCTACCTGCGCGGATATCGGCGACGACAAGGGTTACTCGCGAGTCAGGTAGGGGTGTGCCCGGTCGGAAGCATGGGATACAGTGGCCCGACCCACTGTGATGTGACGCACCGGCGCTCTTCGCCGGCTCCCACAGTGGACCGTTCGCCGGAAACTGTGTGGAGGTACGCGTGGGCGTCGAGGTCAGGACCGAGGGAGTTACCAAGTCCTTCGGCTCGCAGCGGATTTGGCAGGATGTTTCGCTGACGCTGCCCTCCGGTGAGGTCAGCGCGCTGCTCGGCCCCTCGGGCACGGGCAAGTCGGTGTTCCTGAAGTCGCTGATCGGGCTGTTGCGCCCGGAGCGCGGGTCGATCTTCATCGACGGGGTGGATATCACCACCTGCTCGAACAAGCAGCTCTACGAGATCAGGAAGCTGTTCGGGGTGCTGTTCCAGGACGGCGCGCTGTTCGGGTCGATGAACCTGTTCGACAATGTGGCGTTCCCGCTGCGGGAGCACACGAAGAAGTCGGAGTCCGAGATCCGGCAGATCGTGATGGAGAAGCTGGAGCTGACCGGTCTGATCGGGGCCGAGGGCAAGCTGCCCGGTGAGATCTCCGGTGGTATGCGCAAGCGTGCCGGGCTGGCTCGCGCGCTGGTGCTCGACCCGCAGATCATCCTGGTCGACGAGCCGGACTCGGGCCTGGATCCGGTGCGTACCTCGTATCTGTCGCAGTTGCTGATCGACATCAACGCGCAGATCGACGCGACGATTCTGATCGTCACGCACAACATCAACCTGGCGCGGTCGGTTCCGGACAACATCGGGATGCTGTTCCGCCGTCAGCTGGTGATGTTCGGTCCGCGCGAGGTGCTGCTCACCTCCGAGGAGCCGGTGGTGAAGCAGTTCCTGAACGGCCGCATGATCGGGCCGATCGGGATGTCGGAGGAGAAGGACGAGACCCAGATGGCGCGCGAGCAGGCGCTCGTGGACGCCGGGCACCACCACGGTGGCGCCGAGGAGGTCGAGGGGATCATTCCGCAGATGCGGGCTACCCCCGGCATGCCGGTGCGTCAGGGTGTGCTGCGGCGGCAGGAGCGGGTGCGCGAGATCATGCACACGCTGCCGCATGCCGCCCAATCCGCCATCCGCGAATCGCTCGACCAGAGCAACGACACGCAGGTTATGGCATACAGCACAGCGGATACCGAAAGATTCCGTGGCCAGTCATATGACACCACTGTCCGCCAGAGCCGAACCGACGGGTAACATACGCCATCGTGGATTCTTCCCTGTCGCGATTGCGGGCTCCGGTCGAGTCCGGCTTTGCACAGGCCGGCAATATTTTCGCCCTGATGCTCGACGTGTTTCGCAAGACGTTCCGGCGCCCTTTCCAATGGCGGGATTTCATCGAACAGTCCTGGTTCATCGCCAGTGTTTCGATCCTGCCGAGCGCCCTCGTCGCGATTCCCTTCGGTGCTGTGGTGGCGTTGCAGACCGGCTCGCTCATCAAGCAGTTGGGCGCCGAGTCGTTCACCGGCGCGACCAGTGTGCTGGCTACGGTCCAGCAGGCCGCTCCGGTGGTGACCGCGTTGATCATCGCGGGCGCCGCCGGGTCGGCGGTCGCGGCCGATCTCGGCTCGCGCACCATCCGTGAGGAGATCGACGCGCTCGAGGTGCTCGGCGTCGATCCGATCCAGAAGCTCGTGGTTCCCCGGGTGCTCGGGATGACGCTCGTGGCGCTGCTGCTCAACGGACTGGTCTCGGTCGTCGGCATCGCAGGCGGCTACTTCTTCAACGTCCTGCTGCAGGGCGGCACCCCCGGTGCCTACCTGGCGTCGTTCTCGGCGCTCGCTCAGCTACCCGATCTCTGGATCGGTGAGATCAAGGCCGCGATATTCGGCCTGCTCGCCGGAGTGATCGCGGCGTACAAGGGCCTGCACCCCAAGGGCGGTCCGAAAGGAGTCGGTGAGGCGGTGAATCAATCCGTGGTCATCACGTTCTTGGTTCTGTTCTTCGTGAATTTGGTTCTCACCCTCGTGTACCTCCAGATCATTCCCGCCAAAGGCACCTGATCGATGGCAACTCACTATCGCCCCCCGGTTCTCGCGAAGGCCAGCCGCCGGGCAGGGGAAATCGCGCGCGTTCCGCTGAACGTGATCGACCGCGCCGGCGAACAGATGTCGTTCTATTCGCGCGCTATCGCGTGGATTCCGAAGACCGCGGTGCACTACCGCAAGGAAGTGATGCGGCTGCTGGCCGAGGTCACCTTCGGCAGCGGTGCGCTCGCGGTGATCGGCGGCACCATCGGCGTGATCGTCTTCATGTCCGGCTCGGTCGGCGTCGTCGTCGGCCTGCAGGGCTTCAAGGCGCTGGACGCGCTCGGCAGCTCGGTGCTCACCGGCTTCCTGACCGCCTACATCAACACCCGTGAGATCGCCCCGCTGGTCGCGGCGCTCGCGCTCTCGGCAACGGTGGGTTGTGGTTTCACCGCCCAGCTCGGCGCCATGCGGATCTCCGAGGAGATCGACGCGCTCGAGGTGATGGCGGTGCCAGGTGTTCCGTTCCTGGTCACTTCCCGGGTGATCGCGGGCTTCCTCGCGGTGATCCCGCTGTACGTGGTCGGGCTGCTCGGCACCTTCGTCGCCTCGCGGTTGATCAACGTCTGGTTCAACGGGCAATCCAGTGGCTCGTACGACCACTATTTCGGGTTGTTCCTGCCACCCGAAGACGTGCTCTATTCGTTCCTCAAAGTCCTGATATTCGCGTTCGTCATCATCCTGGTGCACTGCTACTACGGCTTCCACGCCACCGGCGGGCCCGCGGGCGTCGGCGTGGCCGTCGGTCGCGCGGTGCGTGCCGCGATCGTGCTGGTGATGGTGCTCGACTTCTTCCTCAGCCTTGCTATCTGGGGCACTACTACGACGGTGCGGGTGGCCGGATGAGCGGGACGCAGACCTGGCGGGCTACCGAGAAACTTCGGGTGCGTGTGCTCGGGGTCATCTTTTTCGTGCTGTGTGCGGTGTTCGTGTGGTCCACGATCGCGATCTACAACAAGACCTTCGTCGACACCGTCGACGTGGACCTGAAGACCGACAGCGTCGGCAACGCGCTCACCCGCAACGCGGACGTGAAGATGCGCGGCGTGCAGGTCGGCACGGTCCGGTCGAGCGATACCGCGGGCGGCGAGGTCACCCTCGCGCTCGCGCTCGATCCGGACAAGGCCGAGCAGATCCCGTCCAACGTCACCGCGCGGCTGCTGCCGAAGACGCTGTTCGGTGAGCGGTACGTCGACCTGGTCGTCCCGGAGGCCCCGAGCGGGCAGCACCTCACCTCGGGGATGACGCTGCGGCAGGACACCACGGGCAACGCCATCGAGATCAGCAAGCTGCTCGACAACCTGCTCCCGCTGCTGCAGGCGATCCCGCCGCAGGACCTGGCCGCCACGCTCGGCGCGCTCTCGCAGGCGCTCTCCGGGCAGGGCGCCGCGCTCGGCGAGTCGGTGGACAAGCTGGACTCGATCTTCCGCGACCTGAACGGCGTCCTGCCCGACATCCAGCAGGACCTGCGCAGCTTCGCGCAGGTCGCCGCGACCTACTCGGACGCGGCGGCGCAGCTGGTGACCGCGCTGGACAACCTGCGCACCACCAACGCGACGATCGTGCAGCGCCGCACCGACATCGACGTGCTCTTCCAGGTGCTGACCCCGTCCGCGGCGACGACGACGGACTTTCTGCTCGCCAACCGGGACAACATCATCGACGTGGCCGCCGACTCCAGGCACACCCTGGAGACGCTGGCCAAGTACTCGCCGACCTTCACCTGCGCGATGGCGAACTTCGCGCAGCTGAAGCCGCGCATCGACGAGCTGTTCGGGCCGGGCACCGGCAGGCCCGGCTCCCGGGTCAGCATCGAGCTGACCAACCCGCGCGGCCGGTATATCCCGAACCAGGACGAACCGCGCTTCTTCGACGACCGCGGCCCGTTCTGTGTGCCGGAGTTCCCGCTCGGCGTCGACCCCGGGCAGTACCCGGGCGGCCCGGTGAACGACGGCTCCTACCCGATTCCGAGCCGGAACCCGGGTGACCAGGACTCCGGGTACTTCGCGGAGCCGCAGTACGGCGCCTTCCCGGCGACCGACATTCCGACAACGGCGGGCTCGCCGCTGGAGCAGCAGCAGCTCGGGGCCATCTACGGCGCCGCGAGCGGGGTGGCACCCGAGCAGGTGCCCGGCTGGCTGACCAGGGTGGGCGCGCCCGCATTCCGCGGCAGCGAGGTGAGCATCCGATGAAGGCACTGCGCGGCGTCGGCGGTGCGCTGACCAAACTCGTCGTCTTCATCGTGGTCACCCTGATGGCCACCACGATCCTCGGGCTCTCGATCGCCAACTACACCGGCGGCGGCGACGGCTTCAAGGCCCGCTTCACCGACGTCACCTCGCTGAACCCGGGGGACGAGGTGCGCATCGCCGGCGTGCGGGTCGGCAAGGTCACCGCGGTCTCGATCGTGGACCGGCGGATGGCCGAGGTCGAGTTCGAGCTGCAGGACCGGGACTGGCTGCCCGCCTCCACCATCGCGACCATCCGCTACCGGAACCTGGTCGGCCAGCGCTACATCGCGCTCGACCAGGGCCCGGGCGAGCAGGGCCGCAAGCTCAACGCGGGCGACACCATCGCGGTGGAGAACACCAGGGCGGCGCTCAACCTGACCACGCTCTTCAACGGCTTCCGGCCGCTGTTCCGCACGCTCACCGCGGAGGACGTGAACAAGCTCTCCTACGAAATCATCCAGGTCTTCCAGGGCGAGCAGGGCACCATCCGCGACCTGGTGGCGAGCACCGCGAGCCTGACCAACAAGATCGCGGACAAGGACGCCGTCATCGGCGACCTCGTCCGCAACCTGAACGTCGTGCTGCAGACCGTGAACGACCGCAACGACCAGTTCGACCAGCTCATCGTGAACACCGAGGCGCTGGTCTCCGGGCTCTCGCAGGAGCGGAACACGGTCGGCCAGTCGGTGAGCTCGCTCGCCGGGCTGACCGACGCCACCGCCGACCTGCTGGAGCCGACCCGGCCGTCGCTGCAGGGCTCGATCGCCGGGCTGAGCCAGCTCGCCGGGACGATCACCGAGCGCAGCGACGACGTGAACACCGCGCTGGAGAACCTGCCGGTCAAGATGGAGAAGCTGGGCCGGGTCGGAAGCTACGGCTCCTGGTTCCAGTTCTACCTCTGCGGTATCGACCTGGTGATCGGCCCTGGCACCGCGGACGCGCCGCAGCTGAACCTGCCGGTCGGGCTGCCGACGGTCAACCAGCCCATCTACACCAACACGGCGCCCCGGTGCCGGGGGGAGGCCCGCTGATGGACGACCGGATTCTGCTCGGCAAGCGCAGCCCGGCATTCATGGGCATGCTCGGCCTGTTCCTGGTGCTGCTGGTGACGGTCTCGGTGTTCTTCATCGACCGGCTGCCGATCGTCGGCGCGGCCAGCCGCTACACCGCGGAGTTCACCGAGGCGGCCGGGCTCAAGCCGGGCAACGAGGTGCGCATCGCCGGCGTCAAGGTCGGCGCGGTCACCGGTGTCTCGCTGGACGAGGACCGGGTGCTGGTCGAGTTCCGCACCCAGGACGCCTGGATCGGCAACGAGACCACCGCCTCCATCCAGATCAAGACGGTGCTCGGCCAGAAGTACCTGGCGCTCGACCCCAAGGGCGCCGAGCCGGCCGACCCGGGCCAGCGCATTCCGCTGTCCCGCACGGTGGCGCCGTACGACGTGATCGACGCCTTCTCGGACGCGGCGAGCACCATCGACCAGATCGACACCGCGCAGCTGGCCACCAGCTTCCGGGTGCTCTCGGACGCCTTCGAGACGACGCCGCCGGAGATCCGCGGCTCGATCGACGGCGTCGCGCGGCTCTCCGAGACGCTGGCCAAGCGGGACGAGGAGCTGAAGAAGCTCTTCGCCGCGACCAAGCAGACCACGCAGGTGCTCGCCGACCGGAACGCCGAGTTCGAGCGGCTGCTGAGCAACGGCGGCCAGCTGCTGGCCGAGCTGAACCTGCGCCAGCAGGCGATCGCGCAGCTGCTCACCAGCGCGCAGCGGCTCTCCACCGAGCTGAGCGCCCTCGTCGCGGACAACGAGCAGCAGATCGGCCCCGCGCTCACCAACCTGCGGGACGCGATCGGGCTGCTGAACGACAACCAGCAGAACATCTCCAAGACGCTGGAGCTGGCCGCGCCCTTCTACAACATCTACGCGAACGTGCTCGGCACCGGTCGCTGGTTCGACGCGGTCATCGTCAACCTGCTGCCGCCCGCACTGCCGGAGATTCCGGGCGACCGGCCGCCGGTGCGCACACTGGGAGGGAACTGACGTGTCCGAATCCCTTGGCCGGCCCGGGTCGGCGAGGAAGGCATCGAAGTCGGTCATCGCACTGGTCGTGGTCGCCGCGCTGATCGCGGCAGGCGTGCTCTGGTGGGTCCTCGACCGCGTCGGCCGGACCGAGATCACGGCGTACTTCGATCGCTCGGTCGGCATCTACGAGGGCTCCGAGGTGCGCATCCTCGGTGTCGCGGTGGGCGAGGTCGACTCGGTCGAGCCGCAGGGCGACCAGGTCAAGGTCGTCATGCACGTGGACAGCGGGTACGACGTGCCCGCCGACGCCAAGGCCGCGCAGATCACCCCTTCGGTGGTGGCCGACCGCTACATCCAGCTCACCCCGGTCTACCGCGGCGGGCCGAAGATGGACGGCGACGGCACCATCCCGCGCGAGCGCACGGTCACCCCGGTCGAGGTCGACGAGCTGTACTCCAGCATCACCGACCTCTCCCAGGCGCTCGGGCCGGACGGCGCGAACGCCGACGGCGCGGTGAACGACCTGGTGCGCACCGGCGCCGCCAACCTGGCGGGCAACGGCGAGGCGCTGGCGAACAGCCTGACCCAGCTCTCGCACGCCGCGCGCTACCTCTCCGACTCCCGCGGCGACATCTTCGACACCGTGAAGAACCTGCAGCAGTTCGTCGCCATGCTGAACCGCAACGACCAGCAGGTGCGCGAGTTCAACGGCCAGCTGGCCGACCTCACCACCTTCCTGGCCGGCGAGAAGCAGAACCTCGGCGCGGCGCTGCAACTGCTCTCCGTCGCGCTCGGCGACGTGGCCCGGTTCGTCGACGCCAACCGCGGCCTGATCCAGGACAACGCGGCCGAGCTCACCACGCTCACCCAGACCCTCGCCGACCAGCGCGACCAGCTGGCCGCCGCGGTCGAGGTGCTGCCGGTGGCGCTGAGCAACCTGATCAACATCCACAACGGCGAGTCCGGGACCCTGGACATGCGGGCCAACATCCCCGAGCTGCAGGACCCCTTCGGCGCCGTCTGCAACCTGCTCGACCTCTCCAAGCTGATGCCGGGCGACCCGAAGTTCGAGGCGCTGGGCAGGCAGCTGCGGCCGGTGCTCGACAACTGTGCCGCCATCACCGGTCAGATCACCGCAGGCGTACAGACCCCGACGCTGATCCTGCCGTTCGGCATCCTCAGCAACGAGAACCAGCAGCAGGCCCCCGTCCCCGGCACCGTGCCGCCCATCGAGCAGGAGGGCGAGCGATGAGCCCGCGTACCCGCCTTCGCGGAGTGGCCGCCGCCGCGGCCGCCGGACTGACCGCGCTGCTGGTGAGCTCGTGCGCCGCGGACGGCATCTACAGCGTTCCGCTGCCCGGCGGCGCCGACGTCGGCGACAGCCCGTACCACGTCGACATCCGCTTCGACGACGTGCTCGACCTGGTGCCGCAGTCCGCGGTCAAGGTGGACGGCGTCCCGGTCGGCCGGGTCGAGGAGATCAGCCTGGCCGAGGACGGCTGGACCGCCAATGTCAGGGCCCTGGTGAACGCGGGCGTCGATCTGCCCGCCAACGCGCGCGCCGAGGTCAGGCAGTCCAGCCTGCTCGGCGAGAAGTTCATCGAGCTGAGCAAGCCGCAGGAGGCCGACGCGGCCAAGCTGGTGGACAACTCGGTCATCCCGGTCACCAACACCAGGCACGCCACCGAGGTCGAGCAGGTGCTCGGCGCGATGTCGCTGCTGCTCAACGGCGGCGGCGTGGCCCAGTTGCAGCCGGTGATCACCGAGCTGAACAAGACCCTCGACGGCCGCGAGGACACCGTTCGCTCGCTGCTGGAGCAGGCCAACACCCTGATCGCCGGGTTGGACCAGCAGGTCGACGACATCACGCGGGCCCTGGACGGGCTGGACACCCTCAGCTCCCGGGTGGCCGCGCAGAACGACCAGCTCGCAGGCATCCTGGACGAGCTGCCGGAGGGCGTCCGGATCCTGGAGGAGCAGCGGCCACAGCTGATCGGGCTGCTGCAGCAGCTGGACCGGCTCGGCCAGGCGGGCTTCGACGTGGTCGACACCTCGAAGGACGACCTGATCCGCGACCTGAACTCGCTGCGCCCGACGCTGCAGGAGCTGGCCAAGGCGGCGCCGGACCTGATCACCGCGCTGCCGCTGATCCCGACCTACCCGTTCCCCGACGAGGCCATGAAGAGCACCTTCGGCGGCTCGGCGAACACCTGGCTCTCGGTCGACCTGCAGATCGGCACCACGCTGAGCAACCTCGGCGTCGGCAAGCCCGCGCCCACCTACATCCCGCCGCGCGGCCCCGCGATCACCGTCGACCCGAGCAACCCGTACTACAACGGCAACGGGCCGCGCCCCGGCTGGCCGACGGTCTCGCTGATCCCGCTGCCGCCCACCCTCGCCGCGGTGCCGCTGCCCGGCGCGGCCGCCGCGCCGGGCACCCCGAACCCGCTCGGCTCGTTCCTCGAACAATTCGGAGTGGGAGTTCCGCGATGACCCGTCTGGTTCGCTACCAGCTGATCGCCTTCGTGGTGATCGCGGTGGTCGGCGTCGTCTACGTCGGCGCCACCTACATCCGGCTCGACCAGATGTTCGGCTTCGGCAAGTACGAGGTGAAGGTCACGTCCGAGCAGACCGGCGGGGCCTACCCCGGCTCCGAGGTGACCTACCGCGGCGTCCCGGTCGGCCGGGTCGGCGCGATCGACCTCGCCGACTCCGGCGTCACCATGCGGCTCGACATCGACAGCTCCGCGCCCGACATCCCGGCCTCGGCCAAGGCCGTCGTCTCGAACCGCTCGGCGATCGGCGAGCAGTACGTCGACCTGCAGCCGGAGAGCGCGGGCGGGCCCTTCCTGAAGGAGGGCTCGGTGATCGCGGGGGCGGCCACCCCGGTCTCCGTCGAGCAGCTGGTGAGCAGCGTGGACGAGTTCACCCGCACGGTCGACCTGCAGGCGCTGAACATCACCGTCACCGAGCTCGGCAAGGCATTCGACGGCAAGGGCGACGACCTCAAGATCCTGGTCGACTCGCTGAACAAGTTCACCACCACCTTCCACGAGACCATGCCGCAGACGCTGCAGCTGATCGAGGACGGCAAGACCGTGCTCGGCACCCAGGCCGAGCAGTCGGACAGCATCCTCGCCTTCAGCGACGGCCTGGAGCAGCTCACCGCGCAGCTGCGCTCCAGCGACCCGGACGTGCGCAGGCTGATCGGCACCGGCACCGACGCGGGCGAGCAGCTCGGCGCGCTGATCCAGGAGAGCGGGCCGGACCTGACGACCGACCTGACCAACCTGCGGCTGCTGCTGCGGACGCTCTCGCCGAAGAACTACGTGCTGCAGCCGATCCTGGCCATGCTGCCCGGGCTCTCGATCGGCGGCTCGGCCACCGCGCCCGGCGACGGGACCACGCACTTCGGGCTGGTGCTCGAGACCAACAACCCGCCAGCCTGTACCGTCGGGTACGAGGGCACGCAGCGCATCCTCGAGCAGATGAAGGCGCAGAACCCGGACTTCGACGACACCCGCGACGATTTCCCGTTCAACACCGACGCCAAGTGCACCGTGCCGTTCGGCAATCCGACCAACGTGCGCGGCGGTGCGCGCGCCGCGTATGCCGACCCGAACGTCCCGCAGCCGTGGGACGGCAATCCGAAGGTCGACCCGGCCAGGCTGGATCTGAGCCCGGTCGCCATTCAGATGGCCACCCTTCTGGGGGTCACCCCGAAGCGGTGACCACATCCGACGAGGTAGAGGTGTTGTCGCTGTGAGTCCCGACCCTGCCGAGCAGCCGAAGGTCTCGACCGAGAAGGTCGTCGCCGATCCGCCGCGGGCCGAGTCCGCAGGTACCGGTTCCCGGCTGCGCACCGCCGTCACCACGGTCGCGGTCGTGCTGCTCGTGGTGTCGCTCGGCGCGGCGCTGTGGTTCGGGGTCGGCTGGGCGCGGGCCGCGTTCTTCACCGACGGCCCGCGCGCCGAGGCGCGCGACTCCGCGCTGGACGGCGCGCGGCAGGCCGCGCTCAACATGACCACCATGAACATCGACGACGTGCCCGGGTCGCTGGCCACCGCGCGCTCCTCGATGACCGGCGCGATTCTCGATTCGGCCACCAAGAACCAGCAGCAGGCCGAGCAGTTGGCGAGCCAGGCCGGGGTCCGGATGGATGCCAAGGTGCTCGGGGCCTCGCTCACCGCGCTGAACAGCGAGGAGGACAAGGCGACGGCGCTGGTCGTGCTGCAGGTCGGTGAGCAGCGCAAGGACAGCACCGCGGCGCAGTTCCGCTACACCTGGACCCTGGACATGACCCAGGTGGACGGTGTGTGGAAGGTGGAGCAGGTGGCCGCGCTCGGCCAGCCCGTCCTGCTCGACGGCGGCGGTGTGCCCGCCGCCGGCGCCCCCGGTGCCCCCGCCGAGACGCCCGCCCCCGCCCCCGCCCCGCAGCCGGGTTCGTAGGAGAACGCGCATGAGCACCCCGAAGCGCCCGGTCAACCGGGTCACCTCCAAGCGCCGCCAGGCCCCCGATTCGCCCGCGAAGCCCGCCGCGGACCCCTCCGCCGTCGGCGAGTCCACGGAGACCCCGTCCGCCGCGAGCGAGGATGCGCTCACGCCCGCTCCGAGCGAGGCTGCTGTGAGCAAGTCCGCGACGAGCAAGGTCGGGCTGGATAAGGGCGAGGCGGCAAATGAAGCCGCGTCGGCGGGTGCAGACGCCGCAGGCGGCGAACCCGGTAGCGCGGCGCCCGCTGGCGAGCGGAAGTCCGCCGCAGCGTCGAGCACCACTGCGCTCCGTGGCTGGGGCGTACCGATCGCCTGCTTACTCGCCGCGGCCGTTCTGGCCGGTTTCGCCGTCATCGCAGCACTGCGTCCGGGCGTCCCGGACAACGACAAAGCCTTCGTCGACTCCGGCGCGACCGAGGAGGTCCGCGCCGCCGCCGACAACGCACTGAAGACCATCTACGGCTACGACGTGACCGCCATCGACGGCTACCCGGACGCCGTTCGCCAGGTGGTGACCGGCGACATGCTGAAGGACCTGGACCAGTTCGCCCCGACCACCATCGAGGCGATCAAACAGTCGCAGACCAGCGCCACCGCCGCCGCCGACCCGATCGGCGTCACCCTGCTCACCGACGACCGCGCCGAGTTGCTGGTGAACCTCGTGGTGAGCGCGACCAAGGACGGCGCGGCGCAACAGAGCGTCGCGGGCCCGGTCGTGCTGCGCATGACCAAGGTGGACGGCCGCTGGCTCGCCGCCGAGATCGTCGACAGGTAACCGGCACCGGAACCGAGGGAAGACAGCCGATCTCGGCATCCGGACCCACTTGACGAGGCCGGAAACAGCCGTCACCCTAGTGATTGAGCAGCGGCAGCTGACCACCCCCCACCGGGTGTCACGGCATACGCGCAGCCAGCGCGGCCGGCCCGGAAGGTATGCGGTCGAACCCCGGCGCCATCGGCGCGCCGGGTGGGACGACGATCACAGGGGTGGTACTTTGACTTCTCCGCATTCGTGGGTGTAACTTTGGAGGTTGCGCTGGCTGCCTCCTGTCCATACCTCGATTCGCACACGTGGGTTCCACCTTTCCGGTGTTGCTCCCGTTGGTGCCTGTTCGAGTCGCGTTCGGGGCGCTACCAGCGGAATTCGTAGCAGACAATAGCGACGGTCGCGGACCACCACGCGGCCCGCGTTAGGTGCTGGAAGGACGCATCTTGGCAGTCTCCACCCAGACAAGCGCCGGTTCGAATCAGGCTTTGGCGGGGTCCATTCCCGGTGCCCCGAGGCGGGTGTCATTCGCGAAGATCCGAGAGCCCCTCGAGGTGCCCGGTCTTCTCGATCTACAGACGGATTCATTCGCCTGGCTGGTCGGTACCCCGGAATGGCGGGAACGTGCCGCCGCTCGCGGCGACGGGGGCCTGACCGGTGGACTCGAGGAGGTGCTCGAGGAGCTCTCCCCGATCGAGGACTTCTCCGGGTCCATGTCGCTCTCCTTCTCCGATCCTCGCTTCGAAGAGGTCAAGGCCTCGATCGACGAGTGCAAAGACAAGGACATGACCTACGCGGCGCCACTCTTCGTGACCGCGGAGTTCATCAACAACAACACCGGTGAGATCAAGAGCCAGACGGTCTTCATGGGTGATTTCCCGATGATGACCGACAAGGGCACCTTCGTCATCAACGGCACCGAGCGTGTCGTGGTGTCCCAGCTGGTCCGCTCGCCCGGCGTGTACTTCGACCACTCCGTGGACAAGGGCACCGAGAAGGATCTGCACAGCGTGCGCGTGATCCCGAGCCGCGGGGCGTGGCTCGAGTTCGACGTGGACAAGCGCGACACCGTCGGCGTCCGCATCGACCGCAAGCGCCGCCAGCCGGTCACCGTGCTGCTGAAGGCGCTCGGCTGGAGCACCGAGGAGATCACCGAGCGCTTCGGTTTCTCCGAGATCATGATGTCGACCCTGGAGAAGGACAACACCGCCGGTCAGGACGAGGCGCTGCTGGACATCTACCGCAAGCTGCGCCCGGGCGAGCCGCCGACCAAGGAGTCGGCGCAGACCCTGCTGGAGAACCTGTTCTTCAAGGAGAAGCGCTACGACCTGGCGCGGGTCGGTCGCTACAAGATCAACAAGAAGCTCGGCATCCACGTCGGCGAGCCGATCACCGCGTCGGTGCTGACCAAGGAAGACATCGTCACCACCATCGAGTACCTGGTGCGGCTGCACTCGGGTGATCGGGTGATGACGGCGCCGGGCGGCGCCGAGGTCCCGGTCGGGGTCGACGACATCGACCACTTCGGCAACCGTCGCCTGCGCACCGTCGGCGAGCTGATCCAGAACCAGATCCGGGTCGGCCTCTCCCGCATGGAGCGCGTGGTCCGCGAGCGGATGACCACCCAGGACGTCGAGGCGATCACGCCGCAGACCCTGATCAACATCCGCCCGGTCGTCGCCGCGATCAAGGAGTTCTTCGGAACCTCCCAGCTGTCGCAGTTCATGGACCAGAACAACCCGCTCTCCGGGCTGACCCACAAGCGCCGCCTCTCGGCGCTCGGCCCCGGCGGTCTGTCCCGTGAGCGCGCCGGCCTGGAGGTGCGCGACGTGCACCCCTCGCACTACGGCCGGATGTGCCCGATCGAGACCCCGGAAGGCCCGAATATCGGCCTGATCGGTTCGCTCTCGGTCTACGCGCGGGTGAACCCGTTCGGCTTCATCGAGACCCCGTACCGCCGGGTCGTCGACGGCCGGGTCACCGACGAGGTCAAGTACCTGACCGCCGACGAGGAGGACCGCGAGGTCCGCGGCCAGGCGAACTCGCCGATCGACCTCGACGGCAACTTCCTGGAGAACCGCGTGCTGGCCCGGCGCGGCAACGAGGAGATGGAGTACGTCGCCCCCGCCGACGTGACCTACCTCGACGTCTCGCCGCGCCAGATGGTGTCGGTCGCGACCGCGATGATCCCGTTCCTCGAGCACGACGACGCCAACCGCGCGCTGATGGGCGCGAACATGCAGCGCCAGGCCGTGCCGCTGATCCGCTCCGAGGCCCCGCTGGTCGGCACCGGAATGGAGCTGCGCGCCGCGGTCGACGCCGGTGACGTCGTGGTCAACGAGAAGCCCGGCGTCGTCGAAGAGGTCTCCGCGGATTACGTCACCGTGATGGCCGACGACGGCACCCGCAAGAGCTACCGGATGCGCAAGTTCAACCGGTCGAACCAGGGCACCTGCTCGAACCAGCGGCCGATCGTGGACGAGGGCCAGCGGGTCGAGTACGGGCAGGTCCTCGCGGACGGCCCGTGCACCGAGAACGGCGAGATGGCGCTGGGCAAGAACCTGCTCGTCGCGATCATGCCGTGGGAGGGCCACAACTACGAGGACGCGATCATCCTGTCGCAGCGCCTCGTGGAGCAGGACGTCCTGACCTCGATCCACATCGAAGAGCACGAGATCGACGCCCGCGACACCAAGCTCGGTGCCGAGGAGATCACCAGGGACATCCCGAACGTCTCCGACGAGGTCCTCGCGGACCTGGACGAGCGCGGCATCGTGCGCATCGGTGCCGAGGTGCGCGACGGCGACATCCTGGTCGGCAAGGTGACGCCGAAGGGCGAGACCGAGCTGACCCCGGAGGAGCGGCTGCTCCGCGCGATCTTCGGCGAGAAGGCGCGCGAGGTGCGCGACACCTCGCTCAAGGTGCCGCACGGCGAGTCCGGCAAGGTCATCGGCATCCGGGTCTTCTCCCGCGAGGACGACGACGACCTGCCCCCCGGCGTGAACGAGCTGGTCCGGGTGTACGTGGCGCAGAAGCGCAAGATCCAGGACGGCGACAAGCTCGCAGGCAGGCACGGCAACAAGGGCGTCATCGGCAAGATCCTGGCGACCGAGGACATGCCGTTCATGCCGGACGGCACCCCGGTCGACATCATCCTGAACACGCACGGTGTGCCGCGTCGTATGAACATCGGGCAGATCCTGGAGACCCATCTCGGCTGGGTCGGCAAGGCGGGCTGGAAGGTCGAGGGCAACCCCGACTGGGCCAAGGCGCTGCCGGAGGAGATGTGGGAGGCGCCCGGCGACTCCAACATCGCCACCCCGGTGTTCGACGGCGCCCGCGAGGAGGAGCTGACCGGTCTGCTGGCCTCGACGCTGCCGAACCGCGACGGCGACCGCATGGTCGACGACAACGGCAAGTCGATGCTCTTCGACGGCCGCTCCGGCGAGCCGTTCCCGTACCCGGTGGCCGTCGGCTACATGTACATCCTGAAGCTGCACCACCTGGTGGACGACAAGATCCACGCCCGCTCCACCGGGCCGTACTCGATGATCACCCAGCAGCCGCTCGGCGGTAAGGCCCAGTTCGGTGGCCAGCGCTTCGGTGAGATGGAGTGCTGGGCCATGCAGGCCTACGGTGCGGCGTACACGCTGCAGGAGCTGCTCACCATCAAGTCCGACGACGTGGTCGGCCGCGTGAAGGTCTACGAGGCCATCGTCAAGGGCGAGAACATCCCGGAGCCGGGCATTCCGGAGTCCTTCAAGGTGTTGCTCAAGGAGCTCCAGTCGCTCTGCCTGAACGTCGAGGTGCTCTCCTCCGACGGCGCGGCGATCGAGCTGCGCGAGGGCGAGGACGAGGATCTGGAGCGCGCCGCGGCGAACCTGGGCATCAACCTGTCCAGGAACGAAGCGGCCACGGTCGACGATCTGGCGAACTAGGCGGTCCGGCCGGGTGCCGACGTCGGCACCCGGCCCCGCGTTCCATCACTAGTGAACTCTTTGCTCCATTTCGACCCGAACAGGGGAAAGGAAGTTACGTGCTAGACGTCAACTTCTTCGATGAACTCCGGATCGGTCTCGCTTCCGCCGACGACATTCGCCAGTGGTCGTACGGCGAGGTGAAGAAGCCGGAGACCATCAACTACCGCACGCTCAAGCCGGAGAAGGATGGCTTGTTCTGCGAGAAGATCTTCGGTCCCACCCGGGACTGGGAGTGCTACTGCGGCAAGTACAAGCGCGTGCGCTTCAAGGGCATCATCTGTGAGCGCTGTGGCGTCGAGGTCACCCGCGCCAAGGTGCGCCGCGAGCGGATGGGCCACATCGAGCTGGCCGCACCGGTCACCCACATCTGGTACTTCAAGGGCGTTCCCTCGCGCCTCGGCTACCTGCTCGACCTGGCGCCGAA
The DNA here is from genome assembly GCF_042669725.1 of Nocardia sp. NPDC057227. Lineage (NCBI taxonomy): Bacteria > Bacillati > Actinomycetota > Actinomycetes > Mycobacteriales > Nocardiaceae > Nocardia > Nocardia sp. NPDC057227. The sequence continues at coordinate 511,802 of NZ_JBHUXA010000002.1, forward strand.
GGATCTCGAGAAGATCATCTACTTCGCCGCCTACGTCATCGTCGGGGTCGACGAGGAGCTCAGGCACAACGAGCTCTCCACGCTCGAGGCGGAGATGGAGGTCGAGAAGAAGACCGTCGCCGACCAGCGCGACGCCGATCTCGAGGCCCGCGCACAGAAGCTGGAGGCCGACCTGGCCGAGCTGGAGGCCGAGGGCGCCAAGTCCGACGTCCGGCGCAAGGTCAAGGACGGCGGCGAGCGCGAGATGCGCCAGCTCCGCGACCGGGCCCAGCGCGAGCTGGACCGGCTGGACGAGATCTGGACCACCTTCACCAAGCTCTCGGTCAAGCAGCTCATCGTCGACGAGCTGCTCTACCGCGAGATCACCGACCGCTACGGCGAGTACTTCACCGGCGCGATGGGCGCGGAGTCCATCCAGAAGCTGATGGAGAAGTTCGACATTCCGGCCGAGGCCGAGAACCTGCGGGAGACCATCCGCAGCGGCAAGGGCCAGAAGAAGCTGCGCGCGCTCAAGCGACTCAAGGTCGTCGCGGCGTTCCAGATGAACGGCAACTCGCCGATGGGCATGGTGCTCAACGCGGTGCCGGTGATCCCGCCGGAGCTGCGCCCGATGGTCCAGCTGGACGGTGGCCGGTTCGCCACCTCCGACCTGAACGATCTGTACCGCCGCGTCATCAACCGCAACAACCGCCTCAAGCGGCTGATCGATCTCGGCGCGCCCGAGATCATCGTCAACAACGAGAAGCGGATGCTGCAGGAGTCGGTCGACGCGCTGTTCGACAACGGCCGTCGCGGCAGGCCGGTCACCGGCCCGGGCAACCGCCCGCTCAAGTCGCTCTCCGACCTGCTCAAGGGCAAGCAGGGCCGGTTCCGCCAGAACCTGCTCGGCAAGCGCGTCGACTACTCGGGCCGGTCCGTGATCGTCGTCGGCCCGCAGCTCAAGCTGCACCAGTGCGGCCTGCCCAAGCTGATGGCGCTCGAGCTGTTCAAGCCGTTCGTGATGAAGCGGCTGGTCGACCTGAACCACGCGCAGAACATCAAGTCCGCGAAGCGGATGGTGGAGCGGCAGCGGCCGCAGGTGTGGGACGTCCTCGAAGAGGTCATCGCCGAGCACCCGGTGCTGCTCAATAGGGCACCGACGCTGCACCGTCTGGGAATCCAGGCCTTCGAGCCGCAGCTGGTGGAGGGCAAGGCCATCCAGCTGCACCCGCTGGTCTGTGAGGCGTTCAACGCCGACTTCGACGGTGACCAGATGGCCGTGCACCTCCCGCTCTCCGCGGAGGCGCAGGCCGAGGCGCGCATCCTGATGCTCTCCTCGAACAACATCCTGTCGCCCGCGTCGGGCCGCCCGCTCGCCATGCCGCGTCTGGACATGGTGACCGGCCTGTTCTACCTGACCCGGCTGGAAGAGGATGCCAAGGGTCAGTACCGGGCCGCCACGGCGGATGGGCCGGAGTACGGCGTGTACTCCTCGCCCGCCGAGGCGCAGATGGCGGTGGACCGCGGTGAGCTGACCGTGCGTTCGCTGATCAAGGTGCGGCTCACCGACCAGCGGCCGCCGCGCGAGATCGAGGCCGAGCGGTTCCCGGACGGCTGGAATCGCGGCGACGCGTGGACGCTGGAGACCACGCTGGGCCGGGTCATCTTCAACGACCTGCTCCCGGCGGACTACGCGTTCATCAACGAGCAGATGCCGAAGAAGCGGCAGGCGACGATCATCAACGATCTCGCCGAGCGCTACCCGATGATCGTGGTCGCGCAGACCGTCGACAAGCTCAAGGACACCGGGTTCTACTGGGCCACCCGCTCCGGGGTCACCGTCTCCATGTCGGACGTGCTCGTTCCGCCGGAGAAGGCGGAGATCATGGAGCGCTACGAGGCGCAGTCCGACCAGATCGAGAAGAAGTACCAGCGCGGTGCGCTCGATCACCAGGAGCGCAACAACGCCCTGGTGAAGATCTGGCAGGAGGCGACCGAGGAGGTCGGTAGGGCGCTGCGCGCGCACTACCCGCCGGACAACCCGATCATCACGATCGTCGACTCGGGCGCCACCGGTAACTTCACCCAGACCAGGACCCTGGCCGGCATGAAGGGCCTGGTGACCAACCCGAAGGGTGAGTTCATCCCGCGCCCGATCAAGTCCTCGTTCCGCGAGGGGTTGACCGTGCTGGAGTACTTCATCAATACGCACGGTGCCCGCAAGGGTCTGGCCGACACCGCGCTGCGCACCGCCGACTCGGGCTACCTGACCCGTCGTCTGGTCGACGTCTCGCAGGACGTCATCGTGCGCGAGCACGACTGCGGCACCGAGCGCGGCATCGTGGTGCCGATCGCGGAGAAGCAGCCGGACGGCTCGCTGATCCGGGACGCGCACGTCGAGACCTCGACCTACGCCCGGACGCTCGCGTCCGACGCGCTGGACGCCAAGGGCAACGTGGTCGTGGCCAAGGGCGCCGATCTCGGCGACCCGGCCCTGGAGGCGCTGCTCGACGCGGGTATCACCGAGGTGAAGGTCCGCTCCGTGCTGACCTGCACCACCGGCACCGGCGTCTGCGCGACCTGCTACGGCCGCTCGATGGCGACCGGCAAGCTGGTCGACATCGGCGAGGCCGTCGGCATCGTGGCCGCGCAGTCCATCGGTGAGCCGGGCACCCAGCTCACCATGCGCACCTTCCACCAGGGTGGCGTCGCCGGCGACGACATCACCGGTGGTCTGCCCCGCGTGCAGGAGCTGTTCGAGGCGCGCGTGCCCAAGGGCAAGGCGCCGATCGCGGAGACCTCCGGCCGGGTCCGGCTGGAGGACGACGACCGCTTCTACAAGATCACGATCATCCCGGACGACGGGAGCGAAGAGGTCGTGTACGACAAGCTGTCGAAGCGGCAGCGGCTGCGCGTCTTCAAGCACGACGACGGCAGCGAGCGGCTGCTCTCCGACGGTGACCACGTCGAGGTCGGCCAGCAGCTGCTGGAGGGCGCGGCGGATCCGCACGAGGTGCTGCGGATCATGGGCCCCCGTCAGGTCCAGGTGCACCTGGTGCACGAGGTCCAGGAGGTCTACCGCTCGCAGGGTGTGTCCATCCACGACAAGCACATCGAGGTCATCGTGCGGCAGATGCTGCGGCGCGTCACGATCATCGATTCGGGCGCGACCGAGTTCCTGCCCGGCTCGCTCACCGAGCGCGCCGAGTTCGAGGCGGCCAACCGCCGCGTCGTCGCCGAGGGCGCCGAGCCCGCGGCAGGCCGTCCCGTGCTGATGGGTATCACCAAGGCGTCGCTCGCCACCGACTCGTGGCTCTCCGCGGCCTCCTTCCAGGAGACCACCCGGGTGCTCACGGACGCGGCCATCAACTGCCGCTCCGACAAGCTCATCGGGCTCAAGGAGAACGTGATCATCGGCAAGCTGATCCCGGCCGGAACCGGCATCAACCGGTACCGGAACATCCAGGTGCAGCCGACCGAGGAGGCGCGTGCCGCGGCGTACGCGGTGCCGTCCTACGACGACACCTACTACAGCCCGGATGGCTTCGGTCAGAGCACCGGTGCCGCGGTTCCGCTGGACGACTACGGGTTCAGCGACTACCGGTAGTCCTCTGTAGCAACGCATTCGGCCCCCGATCCGCACGGATCGGGGGCCGTTTCGCGCTGTGCGGGCCGCGGGCGCGCTAGACGGGGAACGTGACGCCCGTCAGCTCCTCGGAGACGGCCCAGAGGCGGCGCTGGATGTCGGCGTCGTAGGACTCCGGGCTCGAGGTGACCGGGCGGGGGTGTCCCTTGATCTCGTTCCGGCCACCGGGGCCGTAGTACTGCCCGCCGAGGACCGCGGGGTCGGTGGCGGCCCGCAGGGTGGGCAGCGCGCCCATCCGCGGCTGCTGGGTGATCAACGGTGCGAACCAGCTCAGCGGGGTCCGGACGAGCGCAGGGGTGTTTCTGGCGAGCTCGGTGTTCGACATGCCGGGGTGCGCGGCCACCGCCGCGGTGCCGCCGTGGCCCGCGAGCCGCCGCTGCAGCTCGTAGGTGAACATGAGGTTGGCGAGCTTGGACTGCCCGTAGGCGCCCGCCCTGCTGTACGAACGCTCCCACTGCGGGTCGTCGAAGTGGATCGCGGCCCGGATGCGGTGCCCGGTGCTGCTGACCGTCACCACCCGGGAGCCGGGCGTCGGCAGGAGCCGATCCAGCAGCAGGCCGGTGAGCGCGAAATGCCCCAGGTGGTTGGTGCCGAACTGCAGCTCGAAGCCGTCCCGGGTGGTCCGCTTCGGCGTGTACATCACCCCGGCGTTGTTGATCAGCAGGTCGATGCGCCGGTGCCGATCGCGCAGTGCGGCCGCGGCGGTGCGGATCGAGTCGAGCGATGTCAGGTCGACGGCCTGCACGGTGACGTCGCCGCCCATCCGCGCGGCGGCTCGCTTCCCCTTCTCCAGGTCGCGCACGGCCAGCACGACCGCCGCGCCGCGCTCCGCGAGCGCCCTGGCCGTCTCGAAACCGAGTCCGGTGTTGGCGCCGGTCACCACGGCCACCCGGCCGCGCTGCTCGGGAATGTCCTGCTCGGTCCAGTTCATCGGAGCCTCCTTATGTACCGTCGGTACGCTATGACTGCGACCATAAGGGACCGCCGGTCCACTGTCAATGGACCGGCGGTAAATAAGCTAGGCTGGCGCGCATGAACTTCCAGCGGGCGCGCAGTGCGGAGCAGCGGGAGATCCGGCGGCGGGCGATCCTGGACACCGCGGCGGCCATGCTCGACGAGATGCCGGTGGCCGAGGTGAGCCTCAACGAGCTGAGCCGCCGCGCCGGCCTGGCCAAGTCGGCGCTGTCGCGCTACTTCGAGTCGAGGGAGGCGGTGCTGCTCGAGCTGCTCGACCACTTCCTGCGGAGCTGGTTGGCGGAGTTGCCGGACGAGCTGGCCGCAGGCATCGACGCCGGCCTGCCCGCCGAGCGCCGCGCCGAGCTGCTGGCCGAGGTGCTCAGCCGCTCGCTGGCGGCACGCCCGGTGCTGTGCGGCCTCTTCGGCGCGCAGAGCAGCGTCCTCGAGCACAACGTCACCCTCGAGGTCGCCCGGCGGCACAAGCTGGCCTCGCTCGAGGCCCTGGCCACCATGACCGACCTGGTCCGACGGCAGCTGCCCGAGCTGGGCGACGGCGCGCAGGGGTTCTGCCTGCACGCCATGATCCTGGCAGGCGCGCTGTCGGCCTACTGCCCGCCGCCCGCCGTCGTGCTCGCCGTCTACGAGGCCGACCCCGCGCTGGTGCCGCTCGGCTTCGACCTGCGCGACGCCCTGCGTCAGGGCCTGGAAGCGGTGCTGCTCGGCACCCTGCCCCGCCCGAGCTGACGCCCGCGCCGCCGGGCCGTCAGTGCCGCGCTCAGCGCTCCGTTTCGGCGCCGAGGCGGTGCAGGTAGCCCGCGAAGCGGTCGCGGTCCTCGTCGGACCAGTCGGCGGTGAGCTCGGTGAAGATCCGCCGCTGCCACTGCTGGGCGCCGGTGAGCAGGCGGGTGCCGCGGGGGGTGAGGCGGAGGGCGGTGGGGCGGCGGTCGACGGTGGATTCGGTGCGGGAGACGTAGCCGTCGGTGCCCGCGTCGCGGACCATGCGGCCCGCGGCGGCGTGGTCGAGGCCGAGCAGGTGGGCGACGGTGGTGACGGTGGCCTCGGCGCCGTTCTCGGTGGCCGCGGCGACCGCCTCGACGACCTGGATGTGCTGGGTGTGCCTGAGCTCCTCGGGGAGCTGCGGGCCGGTGCCGTCGAGCCAGCGGCGGGACCAGAACCGGACCAGCCGGAAGAGGGCGGGCCCGCCGTCGGCGGAGCTCTCGTGATCGGCGACGGCGCTGCTCATGTTCTCCAGGGTAATGCGCCCTTGACCGGGGCGCGGAGCCGACGGAGCGCTTCGACACGACGATGCGGGCGCATGTCTCGCCGGGGGTGAACCGGGCTCAGCCGTGCGCGGTGCCGACCCGCCGCTTGCGCGGCGTCAGGTGCAGGTCGGGGAGCGGGGGCGCCGGGATGCGCTGGTCGGCGGGGTGCCCTGGCACCGGTCCGAAGCGGCTCACGTCGCGGGCCTCCCACTGCGAGCGGGCCAGCTCGATCTCCTCGTGGCTGCGGCCGACGAAGTTCCACCACATGACCAGTTCCTCGGCGAACGGCTCGCCGCCGATGAGCGCGAACCGAGCGCCCGCCGCGCTGCGCAGCACCACCTCGCTCCGGTCGGTGCCGAGGTAGAGCAGCGGCCCGGGTGCCAGCTCGACTCCGGCGACGGTGAGGTCGCCGTCGACCCCCAGCACCGCGTGCTCGAAGGCGGGGTCCAGCGGCAGCCGGAGCTCGGCGCCTGGCTCGACCCGCAGGAAGGCGCCGACGATCGGGGTGTAGGCCCTGGCCGGTGAGGTGACCCCGGCCAGCGTGCCGATCAGCACGGTGGCCCGCACCCCGGGCGCGGCGTACTCGGGCAACTCCCGGTGCTGCTCGAAGTGCGGGTCGACGCCCGCGCTCGCGCCGGGCAGCGCGATCCACAGCTGCAGGCCGTTGCCCGCAGGCGCGCCGGGCACGGCGTACTCGGAGTGCGCGATGCCGCGCCCCGAGGTCATCAGGTTCAGCTGGCCCGGCTCGATCCGGACGTCGGAGCCGACCGAATCCCGGTGCCTGATGGCGCCCTCCAGCGGCCAGGTGACGGTCTGCAGCCCGATGTGCGGGTGCGGCTCGATATCCGGCGGGGCGCCGGTGGTGGTCACCGTCGGCGAGCCGAAGCGGTCGAGGAAGCACCACGCCCCGACGGTCGGCAGGTCGCGCTGCGGCAGCACCCGCTCCACGAACACGCCGCGGACCCCGCCGAGCGGCACCTCGCGCTCGGGGTACAGCTCGGCCAGCGGACCCGGCCCCGCCGCCGGGGTGCAGACCTCGGCGGCGGGGTTCGGGTCCAGGTCGCTCATCGCGGGACGCCCTTGCCGATCACGTGGGCGTCGTACTCCGCGTGCTTGTCGAGGAACGCCTTGATGAACGGGCAGATCGGGCGGATCGTCCGGTTCCTGGCGATGGTGTCCTCGACTGCGAACTCGGCCAGCGCCTTGCCGAGGCCCTTGCCGCCGAACTTGTCGTCGATCTCGGTGTGCGTGAAGACGGTCTCGTCCCCGCGCTCCTCGTACTTCGCGAAACCGGCCTGCGCACCCTCGTACCGGACCGTGTAGCGCTGCTTGTCGTCCTCGCGCACGACCTCGACGGACTCCTGCGACATTGCCGTTCCTCCTTCTCGCGCCGACATCCACATCATGCCGGGCGGTCCGTTCTACCGCCCGGTCACTCCCGCCCGGCCGAGGTGAACGACATGTCCGCGTAGCGCGGCCCCGCGACCTGCGCCGCCACCGGCTCCAGCGTCGCCAGTTCGGCGTCGCTGAGCGGCAGCACCGCGGCCGCGGCGTTCTCGGCCAGCCGGGTCCGGCTGCGGGTGCCCGGAATCGGGACAACCGGCAGGCCGTGCACACCGGCACGGGAGTGCACCCAGGCCAACGCCACCTGGGCCGGGGTGATTCCGCGCTGCTCGGCGAGCTCCCGGATCGGGGCGAGCAGCGCGGCGTTGTGCGCCGCGTTCTCGCCCGAGAAGCGCGGCATGGCGCGGCGGAAGTCCGCGGCGTCCGGCAGCGTGCCCGCGTCGGCGAAGGAGCCGGTCAGGAAGCCGCGGCCGAGCGGCGAGTAGGGCACGAAGGCGACGCCGAGCTCGGCCGCGGCGGGCACCGCGGTGCGCTCCACGTCGCGGGAGAAGAGCGACCACTCCGACTGCACCGCGGCGATCGGGTGCACCGCGTGCGCGGCCCGCAGTTCGTCGCCGGTGACCTCGGAGAGCCCGATCGCGCGCACGGTGCCCGCCGCGACCAGCTCGGCCATGGCGCCGACGGACTCCTCGATCGGGACCGCCGGGTCGCGCCGGTGCATGTAGTAGAGGTCGATGGTGTCGACGCCGAGCCTGCGCAGGCTGGCCTGCACGGCGGAGCGGATGTATTCGGGGGAGTTGTCGATGCCGCGGAAGGTCGGGTCGGCGGGGTCGCGGCGGATGCCGAACTTGGTGGCGAGCACCAGCCGGTCCCGGTTGGCCCGGACGAAATCGGCGAGGAACTCCTCGTTGTGCCCGGAGCCGTAGATGTCGGCGGTGTCGAAGAGCGTGATGCCGAGTTCGAGCGCGCGGTCCAGGGTGGCGCGCGATTCGGTGAGGTCGGAGGCGCCGTAGAACTCGCTCATCCCCATGCAGCCCAGCCCCTGCACGCCCACCTCGATCCCGCCGAGCGTGGCGGTGGGCAGGGTTCCGCTGGTGGTCATACTGTCGTCCCTTCACAGTGCGTTCCGACCGTGCCCTCGTAGAGCTCGATCTTGTAGTCCAGAACGGCGACGGTCTGGTTGAGCTCCTCGATCCGGGCGAGCGCGTCGGCGCGGGTGCGCCGGAAGATGGCGAGCCGCTCCGGGATCGTCGACTCGCCCGCGCGCACCAGCTCGGCGTAGCGGACCATGTCCGCCACCGACATGCCGGTGGTGCGCAGCCTGCCGATCAGCTGCAGCCAGTCCAGGTCCCGCTCGGTGAACCGGCGCTTGCCGGTGTGGTCGCGGCCGACCGAGCTGAGCAGCCCGATCCGCTCGTACCAGCGCAGGGTGTCCCGGCTCAGCCCGGACCGCTCCGCCGCCTCGCCGATGGCGTACCCGGCCCGTTCGATCGTCGCTTCGGTCATCGCTGCGGCCTTTCCGAGGAACATCTCCGACGCTAGCCACCTGGAGTGCACTCCAAGCAAGGACGATTCTCGCCGGGTTTCGGCGCGGGCGCGCAACGCGACCTACCCTGGAGGCATGCCTGGTAAGGACATCGACCGGGTCAGGGCGCGTTCCGCCCTCGCCACGGTCAAGGAGAGCCCGGTGATCACCGCCATCGCGGTGGCACCGTTCATCGCCGCGCTCGGCGCGGTCTGGTGGCTGTTCGGCGGCTTCGCCGCGTTCGTGCTGCTCGCCGTCTTCGGCGTGGTCGCCGTGGTGAAGCTGCGCTGACGGTCAGCGCGGCACGTGGAAGTGCGTGAGCTCGCCGCTGCCCGGCCCGATCTCGGACCAGGGCAGCTCGAACTCCAGCACCGCCACCGCCGAGGTCGGGAACTTGCGCGCCAGCGCGACGGCGGCATCGCCGGTTCGGTCGGCGGCCAGCTCCCACGCCGTCTCCGGCATGCCGGGGAAGTGGCCGACCAGCAGCAGCGTCCGCACCGCGTCCGCGGTCAGCCGGACGAGCTCGATCAGCTCGGCCTCGTCCGCGTCGTAGATGCCGGATTCGTAGTGCGCAGGCGCGGCGATGCCGGTGGCCGCCAGGGTGGCGCGGGTGCGCAGCGCGGTGGAGCAGCGCACCTCGTCGACCGGCGGGAGGGTGGCGCGAATCCAGTCGCCCGCCAGCCCCGCCTCCCGTTCGCCACGGGCCGCGAGCGGGCGCTCGTGGTCGGCCACACCGTCCGGGTAGGCCGACTTCCCGTGCCGCAGGAGGATGAGGGTGCGCGCCATGGGAACACCGTAGACGCTCTCCGGTGCGAGACCCGGATCGCACTCGAGGCACACTGAAAGCGGCATCACAGTGCCGGGGGCCGCGAATGATCGTGTCCGCCTTCACGGTGGCGCCACTCCACACGCACACCCCGAGGATCAGCACACATGGCCTATGTAATCACGCAGCGTTGCTGTAACGACGCGAGTTGCGTCTCCGAGTGCCCGGTCGATTGCATTCGTCCGACTCCGGATCAGCCGGGTTTCGCGTC